>OZ245002.1:0-27500 GCA_965223415.1 Myxococcota bacterium
CAGCAGGCCGTGACCCAGTTCGAGACCGCCCTGGAAGCGGACCCGGATCACGTGAACGCGCTCCTCGGGCTGGCCGACGCCCAGCAGCGGCTGCAGGCGCCCGAGCGCGCGGTCACCGCCTTGGAGCGCGCGGTCGATCGCCTGCGCGGTGTCGAGCGTGCCCCCGCCCTCGTCTCCCTGGGCCGCCTGCTGCGCGAGCACCTGAACGACCCGGAGCGCGCGATGACCGCCTTCAAGCGCGCGCTGACCGACGATCCGGACAGCGAGGACGCCCTCGAGGCCCTGGCCGAGTGCGCCTCGCAGGACAACGATTGGGAAGGCTTCGACGACCTGATGGAGCGCCGCTACCAGGCGGCGCGAGACGATATCCGCCGGCTCGCGGTCGCCCACGAAGCGGGGCGCATCCAGCTCGAGGAGCGCCGCGACGCCGAAGGTGCCCGTCGCTGGTTCGATCGCGCCGTCGCCCTGTTTCCCGACGACCCGGTCGTGCACCTCTACCTCGCCGATATCGAGCGGCTGACTGGCAACCAGGACGCCCTCGGTGCCCACCTGCGTCAAGCGGCCGTCCTGGCCGACGAAGCGGCGCCGGTGGACGTGCTCCACGAGAGCGCCCAGCTCGCCACCGACGAGGGCGACGATGACTTCGCCGCCGACCAGCTCGCCCGCGCTCTCGCCCGCGAGCCCGACGACCCGACGCTGCGGGCGGACCTGATGGCCGCCTTGGAACGGCTCGGCCGAGACGGCGAGCTGCTCGAGCTGCTCGTCGCCGACGCGGAGCGCGCCGAGCCCGGATCCGCCGACGAAGTGGCCGCCTGGCTGCGCGTCGCGACCCACCGGGAGGAGCGGCTGCAGGATCCGGAGACGGCCCGCGCCGACTACCGGCGCGCCTTCGAGATCGACCCGGGCTCCGAGGCCGCGGGCATGGCCCTCTCCCGCTCGCTGGCCGCGGTGGAGGCCTGGGAAGAGCTGCGCCAGGTGCACGAGCAGGTGATGGAAACGAGCGCGGCGCCCGCCGCGCGCCGCGCCCAGGCAGCCTGCGAGCTGGGCGACTTCGCCCTCGAGCGGGGGCTGGATCTGGACGGAGCGGAGGCCGCCTTCCAGCGCGGTCTCGAGCTCGACCCTTCCTGCCAACGGGCACGGGAGGGCGTGGAGCGGGTGGCCCTCACCCGGGGCGACGACACCGCCCTGCTCGCCGCCTTCGAACGCGAGGCGCGGGTGACCAGCGACCGGGATCGGCTGCGCTTCCTGGTCTGGGAGCTGGTGCGGATCCACGAGGCCCGGGAAGAGCCCGAGCGCGCGCTCGAATGGCTCGTCCACCTCGTGCAATCGGCACCGGAGGACGCGCGGGCCCTCGAGGGCTGCGCCCGCCTCCAGGAGCAGCTCCGGGACGACGAGGGCCTGGCCACGACGCTTGGCCGCCTCGACCCGCTGCTCTCGGGCGAGGAGCAGGCGAAGAACCGCCGGCGCCTGGCCGCGCTCCACATCGCCCGCGGCGACCAGGAGCGGGCCATCGAAGCGACCCGCGCCCAGCTCGAAGCCACGCCCGACGACGTGGAGGCGCTGTGGGAGCTCGATGCCCTGCTCGCCAGGGCCGTCCGCAGGGACGAGCTGGTGCAGGTGCGCCATCACCTGGGCGCACTGCTCCAGGGCGCCGAGCGGGCGGCCTGCCTCGTCTCGCTGGCGGAGCTCCTCAGCGAGCAGGGCCGCATCGAGGATGCGGTCGACACGCTGGACCAGGTCGAGGCCGCCGACCGGCCGCCCGGCGCCGCTGCCCTGCGCGAAGCCGGCCTGCGCCGCCTCGGCCGCTGGGAGGCCTTGTGCCAGGAGCTCGCGACGCGAAGGGAGGGCCTCGATCCCCTCGATCCCCGCGGCTTCGAGCTCGACGTGGAGCGCGCCGAGATCCTGCTGCACCGGCTGGGCGACGCCGAGCGCGCCGTCGAGCTGTTCGACCTGGCGCGGGAAGCGGCGCCCCACTCGGAGCGCGCCCGGACCGGCCTCGAGACCGCCCTGCGACGCTCCGGTCGCAACGATCGGCTGGTCTCGCTGCTGGAAGAGAAGGCCCGAGCGGAAGCCGATGCCGAGCAGCGCGCGCAGCTCACCCTCGAGCGGGCCCACCTGCTGGAAGAAGCCCTCGAGCAGCTGCCCGAGGCCAAGACCGTGCTGGAGGAGATCGCCGACGGCGGCTCGGGCCTGGCGTCCGACGCCGAGCAGCGTCTCCTGGCCCTGTACGAGCGCACCGGCGATTGGGCGGCGCTCTGCCGGCGCCGCGCCGAGCAGCTGGGGAGCGGCGATGCCCGGGCCGATTGCGCCCTGCGACTGGAGCTGGCGGAGCTGTGCCTCGAGCGGCTCGACGACCGGACCCAGGCGGTCGTCCACCTGGAAGCCGCCGGCGAGCTCGCGCCGGAGCGGGCGGAGATCTGGCAGCAGCTCGCCGTCCTGCACGAGGCGGCGGGCAACGAGCCGGCCCTGCTCGCTGCCTGCGAGGCGGAGCTGGCCACCGATCCCGACGCCTCCCGGGCCGCGCTGCTGCGCGGACGCGCCGCCGAGCTGGCCCAGGCCGCCGGCGACGAGGCCTGCGCCGAGACCCACTTCGCCGCCCTGCTCGCGTTGGACCCGACCCACGCGGGCGCGGCCCAGTTCCTGACCGACCGCTTCGAGCGCGAGGCGCGACACGCCGAGCTGGCCGAGCTGCTCGAGCGCCGCGTGGGCCAGCTGACGCCCGAGGACGTGGCCGCCGGCGGCGACGCCTCGCTGCGTCTGCGGATGGCGGCCCTGCAGGCTGGCCCCCTCGACCGCACCGAGGACGCGGTGGCCAACCTGGAGATCGCGGCCGCACGCGACGTCACCTTGGCGGTGGTCGCGGAGCCGCTGGCCGATCTCTACGAACGTTGCGGGCGCGGCGAGGCCCTCGTCGCCCTGGCGCGCCGGGCGGCCCAGCACAGCGACGTGCCCGAAGAGCGTGCGAGCTGGAACCTGCGCATCGCCGACGCGCTCCGCCGGGCGGACGACGTGCCCGGCGCCGCCGAGGCCTATCGCCGGGCCCTGACCGACCGGCCCGACGACCGCGCGGCCCAGGGCGCACTCCGGGAGCTCTATCGCCAGCTCGGCGAGGCGGAGCCCCTGGCGCGGCTGCTCGAGGCCGAGCTCGCCCGGGTGGGCGGCGTCGCCGAGGTGCCGCTGCGCGTGGAGCTCGCGGGGCTGCTCGCCGGCGAGCTCGATCGCGAGGCCGATGCGCTCGTTCACCTGCGCCGGGTGCTCGAGCTCGAGCCCGACCACGCGCCGTCCCTCGGTCGCGCGATCGAGCTGGCGGCCACACTGGAGCGCAACGACGACACCCTCGAGCTGCTGAGCCTGGCGTTGAAGCGCATCCGCAGCCCGCTGCCCCGGGCACAGCTCCTCGCCCGCCGCGGGCGCATCGAGGCCGACGCGATGGGTCGCTCGGGAGAGGCGCTCGTCACCTTCCAGGAAGCCCTGGCCCTCGATCCCTCGGACGCCGAGATCCGTACCCGGGTCCGGCAGCTGATGGAGCAGGAGGGCGATTGGCTGGGCGTGCTCCAGTGCATCGAGCGCGAGGCCGGCCGCCTGCCCGCCGACGCCGAGAGCGAGCGCGCCGGCCTGCTCGAGGAGGGCGCGGGCCTGGCCGCGGCCCACTGCGGCCTCGAAGCCTCGCTGCCCTGGCTCTCGCGGCTTCGCACCCTGCGCCCGGACGACGCGACGGTCCTCGCTCGCATCGCGGACGTGCACCGGGCCGCCGGACGACACGACGCCCTGCTGCGCGCGCTGGAAGACGAGATCGCCACGAGCCCCGAGGCCGAGCGCCGCGCCGCCCTCGAGTGCGAGCGGGCGCGACTGTTCGAGCAGGAGCTCGGCGCCACCGGCCGCGCGATCAGCGCCCTCGAGGCGGCGCGCGAAGCGGTGCCCGAGGCCCTGGACGTCCTCACCCAGCTCGAGCGCCTGTACGGCGACGCCGGGCGCACCCGCGACCGCGCCGGTGTGCTCACCGGCCTGATCGAGCGCAGCGAAGGCGCGACCCGCCTGGGCTGGCGCCGCGCCGCCGCCGCAGCCTGGCGGGAGCTCGGCGAGCCGCGCACGAGCGCCGACCTCCTGTGGGCCGCCCTGCCCGACGCCGGCGAGGGCATCGACCGGGTGGAAATCCTTCGCGAGCTCGAAGAGCTCCTGCCCCGGCTCGGCCGGCGCGACCTGTGGGCGCGGGTGGCCGAGGCGGAGCTCGCCTCCCTCGACTCCCAGGCCCCCGTGTTCGTGGAGCGAAGGCGCGAGCTGCGCTGGCTCCTGGCCGAGAGCTATCGCAAGGAGCTCGCACGCCCGGACCTGGCCCTGCGCCACCTGCGGGAGCTACTCGACCGCGAGAGCGCCGGCGACGCCGAGGCCGCGGCCCGGCCCGCCGAGGAAGCGCTGCTCGCCCTGCTGCGCCGGGCGGGGGACGCGGTGGAGCTGGAGATGCGGCTCGGGCGACGTCTCTCGGCGGAACAGAGCGATGACGCGGAAGCCTGGTTCGAGCTGGGGCAGCTTCGCCTGGAGCGCCTGCACCGCATGGGGCTCGCCGCCGAGGCCTTCGAGCGCGCGCTGGCCGCCGATCCGGACCACCTGGGTGCCCTGCGCGGCCTGCGCAGCTGCGCCCAGCGTCTCGGTCGTCACGCGGACGTCGCCCGCACCCTCGAGCGCGAGCTCGAGCTGCGGCCGGATGCGGACCCCCACGAGCGCGCCACCCTGCACCGCGCCCTCGGCGAAATCAGCTGGCGAGAGCTCGATTCCACCACCCGGGCCAGTCGCGCCTTCGCCGAGGCCTTGGAGGCGGATCCGGGCGACCTGTCCTCGCTGCGATCCCTCCAGTCCCTGTTCGAGACCATGGAAGACTGGCGCGGAGCTGCGGACCTCTACGAGAGCGAAGTGGCCGTGCTGGGACAGCGGGAAGCGAGCCGGCGCCAGGAGGCCTGGCTCCGCGTGGGCGCCATCGCCCGGGATCGCCTCGACGATCTGGATCGTGCGCTCGCGGCCTTCGAGGCCGCCCGGGAGGTGGCGCCGCTCACCCTGCGCGCGCGCTTCGACCTGGCTCGCCTGCTCCAGCGCGCCGGCCAGCAGGAACGCTTCGCCGAGGTCTTCGCCAGCTGGGTGGACGCCGAGGGTTCCGGAGCCGAGGTCGCGGACCACCTGGAGCTGGCCCATGCCCTGGAGGGGCTCGGCCGCGATGAGGTGGCCCTGGCCCGTGTCGAGCGCGCCCTCGCCCTTGCGCCGGAGAACCTCGAAGGGTGGGACGCCGCAGCCCGGCTGCGCGACCAGCTCGGGCGAAGCGACGCCTGCGAGGCCTTCGAGCGCGCCGCCGCCAGCACCCAGGGACGGCAGGCCGCGGAGCGCCGACTGGCGGCCGCCGCCCGCGCGACCAGCGACGAGGAGCGGGCCCGCCTGCTCGACCGGGCCGTCGCCGACGACCCGGCCCTGGTGGAGGGCCACGCGCGTCTCGCCGCGGTCGCCGCGCGCCTCGGCCGCGCCGCCCAGGCCGAGCGTGCCGGCCTGCGCACGCTGGAGCAGGACGTGGACGAGAACCTGGCCCCGGAGCTGCGCAGCGAGGCCGCCCTGGCCGGCGGCCGGGCCGCCATGGAGCTGGGTCACGGCCCCCAGGCCCTCTCGCTCTTCGACGCGGTCCTGGCCGGGGACCCGGACCATCGCGAGGCCCTGTCCGCCCACGGGCGAACGGCCCTCGCCCAGGGCGACGCGCCCCTGGCCCGGCGCTCCCTCGAGCGCTGGATCGAGGGGGCCGACGAGGAAAACGATTCCGCGCGTGCCGAGCACCTGGCCGGTCTGGGCCGGGCCCTCGAGCTGCAGGGAGAAGCGGAGGCCGCCCTCGAGCGGTTCCGCGAAGCCCTCGCCCTCGACGTACGCCTCGAGGACGCCCACCGCGGCCGCACGGAGCTGCTGGAAGCCGCCGGCCGCATCGACGAGGCGGTGGACTCGCTCCAGGCCTGGGCGGCGCGGGCGACCGACGCCGCCGTGCGCGCGGACCGGCTGCTGCGCGCCGCAGGCATGGAGCTCGAACGACCGGGCCGGGAGGAGCCGGCGGAGGCGCTGTTGCGCGAAGCCGCGGCCCAGGCCCCGGAGAACCCGGAGGGATGGACGCTCCTCTGTGAGCTGCTCTGGCAGCAAGGACGCGGGAGTGAGGCCCTCGACCAGGCGACCCGTGCGGTGGACGCCCTCGGCGAAGTGCCGGAGGCCACGCGCCTCGCGCTGGTGCGCGGGCGCGCCCTCGAGCAGCGCGGCGACGGTCGCGCCGCCGCCGACAGCTTCCGCAGCGCGATGCGTTGCGATCCTGGCTGTGGCGAGGCCGCCCTCTCTGCAGCGCGCCTGCTCCGCGCGCTTGGCGAATGGCGCGAGGCAGCGGAGGTGCTCCGCAGCTTCGTCGACGGCGCGCCGGAGGAGGCGGCGCCGGACGTGGCCCAAGCTCTCCACCAGCTCGGACGGCTGCTCGCCGGTCCGCTGGAGGACGTGGAAGGCGCGGTCGACGTGTATCGCAAGGCCCTGGAGGCCGAGCCGGAGCTGCACGACGCCGAGGAAGCGCTGGCGGACCTGCTGGTGCACCGGCCCGAGCAGTGGGACGACGCCGTCGCCCGCCACCTGGCCCTGCTCGAGCGGGATCCGGCGCGCCTGTCGTCCCTGCGCGGACTGCTGTCCATCGCCCGGGGCCAGGATCGCACCCGGGCTGCGGCCGTCGGCCTGAGCCTGCTGCGCGCCCTGGGCTGTGCCACGCCGGAGGAGCGCGTGGAAGCGCCGGCCCGGCTGCCGGCCCGGGAGGATCCGCCGCGCCTGCCGGACGCCACCGGCGAGGCGCTGCGCCAGCTCGCCGTCGCGGCCGGCAAGGAGATCGGCGAAGCCCTCGGCGTGGGGAGCGCTGGAGACGCCGCCGCCACGCCGCCCGGCGCGGACCCGGTCACGCGATTGCGCTCCGCCCTGACGGCGGCCGAGGGCGAGCTCTCGGCGCCGGCCCTGGTCCCGCTCTCCAACGCCGAGGTGGGCCAGGCCCTCACCCTCGCCGCGGAGCTCACTCTCGAAGTCGATTCGGTGCACGGCGACGGCCACCTGGTCAACGCCCTCTCGAGCGCACTGAACCGGCGCGCTCGTCGCCGACTGCGCAAGACCCTGGGCGATGTGTCTGCCGCCGACGTGGCGGCCGTCGACTGGGACGCCTGGCGGCTCTCCCTGCGCGCCGAGGCCGCCCTCGCGGCCCTCGAGCGGGTGGACGGAGAGCTGCGCAGCGCCTTCTTGGCCTGGCTCGAAGAAGAGCCGGGACAGAACCGGGAGACCCTCCCCCCGGAGTCCGACCTGCGCGATCGCATCCTCGCCAATCCCCAGGCCCTGCAGTTCCTGCGCTGTCTGATCGGCCAGTGGAAGGACCTGCTTTGAAACCTCGCCCGTTCCGGAGGCCAGGCCCATGACGACCCGAAGACGAGATCCCCTGGAGCACCTCGACGAGCAGCGCTGCAAGCGCCGCTACCGCCGGCAGACCATGCGCGTCATGGTCGACTACGTGGCGGGGGGCAAGGCCTGCTGCGAGTACGCCACCACCCTCGGCGCCGGCGGCATGTTCATCCAGACCGAGAGCCCGCTTCCCGCGGGCACCACCGTGAAGCTCCGCTTCCGCCTCGCCGAGGACGCGGACGACCTGATCGAGATGGAGGCCCGCGTTGCCTGGAGCCAGCCCCCGGCCGCCGACGACGTGCGCCGCGATCCGGGCATGGGCATCGAGTTCACGGACAAGGTGGCCATCGCGGAGCTGGCACGACGCCTCGAGGCGCTGGAAACGGCGGGCGACGAGTAGGGCGCGGCCTGCGGAAGGGAGTCGCGGCTTCCTTCTCTCCTGCCGGGCCGGCGGGCGTCCCGGGCAGCGAGGGGCGCGGTGTCCTCGCCGGCCCTGCTCCGAGAGGGAGGCCGGCTAGGAAGCGGGTGTCTCGGCTGGATCGAACGCCGACCCCGCCTTGCGCCAGCCCGCGCACCGAATCCGAGCGCGAGCCGGCCCTCCGCTAGGCCGAGGCGCGAGCGGGCGTGCCAAGGGGCAGACGCTCGAGGGGCGAGGCGTCGGTGTCGCCGCCTTCCACCACCCAGGCCTCCGGGTGGGCGAGGATCTTCTCCACCAGGGCCTGGTGCAGGGCGTGGCCGCCGCGGACGGCGGTCACGTGGCCCGCGAGCGGGAGGCCCAGGAGCGAGAGATCACCGATCAGGTCGAGCACCTTGTGGCGCACGAACTCGTCGGGCCAGCGCAGGCCGTCCTCGTTCAGGACGCGGTGGTCGTCCATGACGACGGTGTTGTCGAGGTTGCCGCCGCGGGCCAGACCGTTGCGCCACAGGGTCTCGACCTCGCGGAGGAAGCCGAAGGTGCGCGCGCGGCCGATCTCGCGCTCGAAGCTCTCGCCGTCGATGTCGACCTCCTCGACGCTCTGGCGCCCGATGGCCGGATGAGCGAAGTCGACCGAGTAGGAGACGCAGAGGGAGCGGGCGGGCTCGATGCGGATCGAGCGGTCGCCGTCGCGGACCTCGAGGGGCTGCTGGATGCGCAGGCGGCGCAGGGGCGCGCTCTGCTCGAAGAGCCCGGCGGCGCGGATCAGGAACACGAAGGAGGCAGCGCTGCCGTCCATCACGGGGATCTCGGGGCCGTCCACCTCGATGCGCACGTTGTCCACGCCCAGGCTGTAGAGGGCGGAGAGCAGGTGCTCGACGGTGCTGACGGTCGCATCGCCGCGGCCGAGGGTGGTCGCCATCTGGGTGGACGTGACGGACTCGCGACGGGCCGGGATCTCCACCGGATGCGCGAGATCGCTGCGCACGAAGACGACACCGCTACCGACCCGGGCCGGATGGAGGGTCAGCTGGACCGGCGCCCCGGTGTGCAGGCCGATGCCGGTGCAGGAGATCTTCTCCGCGATCGTTCGTTGACTCAAACCGTCCATCCCCCCCTGCGGCCACGGGCCGCTGCGGCGCGTCAAAGAGCAAGGGGCGTGCCAAAGGTGTCCCCGGACACCCCTTCCACGTGAAGAACTGATTGATGAGTGAAACCGACGCGTTAGCGTGACGGATCTCACACCCGGGAGGTGAGGGGAATCGGCAACCGGCCTCCAACGGGCCCGAAACGAGTGACGTTTCGGTCACGAGCGTGACGAAGCGGTCACGGCCCGGTCCAGGGAAGCCCCGAGCGACCGGGGTGGACTCCCTAGCTCCCCGCCTGCCCCATCAGGGCGCGGATCTCGTCCACCATCTCCCCGGCCCCCGGATAGCGGTCGTCCGGGTCCTTCTGGAGGCACCGGCTGATCAGACCGGCGAGAGGCTCGGGCAGGTTCGGGTTGGCCTCCCGCGGGTCCGGTGCCGGGGTGTGGACGTGGTGGTACGGCACGTTCCCTTCCTTGAACGGAAGCGTCCCCGTCGCCAGCTCGAAGAGCGTCACCCCGAGGCTGTAGATGTCGGTGCGGTGGTCGACGTTCTTGCCCAGGGTCTGCTCGGGGCTCATGTAGTAGGGCGTGCCGCTCACGAGCGTGGTGTGGTTGCGGACTTCCTCCACCACCTTGGCCAGGCCGAAGTCCATGATCTTGGCCTTCTTCTCCCGGGTCCACATGGCGTTGGCGGTCTTGATGTCCCGGTGCACGACCTTCTGGGAGTGGGCGTAGCGCAGGGCCTCGCCCATCTGCAGGGCCACGTGGAGGACGCCGCCCGGCGCGATCAAGCCGCGACGGCGGACGATCTCCTTCAGCGTCGTGCCGTCGACGTACTCCATCGCGATGTAGTACCGGCCCTGCTGCTCGCCCGCGTCGTAGACCGTCACGATGTTGGGGTGGTTCAGCTTCGCGGCGCTCTTGGCCTCGCGAAGGAAGTTCTTGAGAGCCTGCGGGTTGTCCTTGAGCGCGTCGGGGAGGACCTTGAACGCGACGGTGCGGTCGAGCACGCTGTCCACCGCCTTGTAGACGATGCCCATTCCGCCGCGCCCGAGCTCGGCGACGATCTGGTAGCGGGCCTCGGCGGGCTCGGCCGGCGTCTCGAGACCGGAGCCGCTCGTCGCCCCGCGCAGCGGCAGGCTCTCCTCGATGGAGCGCAGCCGGTGCAGCCGCGCCTCGACGTCCTCGAAGTTGTACTGGGCGCCGTGGATCCGCTCGAACACCTGGCGGGCGTCCGCGTGCTCGCCGGCCTCCTCGAGGCACACGCCCAGGGTGTAGAAGAGGGCTGCCGTGTCCGGACCCACTTCGAGGGAAGCGGTGGCCTGCTTCATGCGGGCCACCGCCAGGCCCGGCTGGCTCCGGGCCCGGAAGAGCTGGGCCAGCAGCAGACTCGCCGCCTGGAAGTCTCCGTGGTCGGGAGCGACCTGCTGGAGGGCTTCGATGGCGGCCTCGTCGCGGCCCTCGCCGTGGTGGACGCGACCGGCGCGCAGGTGGAGGCCGGCGGCCACCAGCGCCTCGGCCTCGGCCTCCCGGTCGCCGAGCTGGGCGTGGCACCCCGCGGCGTCCTCGTGGGCGCCGGCCCGGGCGAAGTTCTCGGCGGCCCGGGCCCACTCGCCCGCCAGCCGCAGCATGTCGCCGGCCTGGTGGAACTCCCCGCAGCGCTCGTAGCATTCGCCGGCCAGGGGGTAGGCCTCGAGGTTGCGATAGAGGTCACCGGCCTCCTGGAAGTCGCCAGCCTGCACGAGCATGCGGGCCGCCTCCTCCGGGTCCCCCTGGTCGCGCAGGTGCTCGCCGAGGATCTGGGCCGCGGCCGTCTCCTCGCCGATCCGACGCAGGGCCTCGGCAGCGCGGGGCGCATCGCCGGAGCGCTGGAAGAGCTCGGCGGCCTTGCTGATCTCGTCCCGGCGCAGGGCCACCTCGGCGGCGGCGGACCAGCACTCCCCGTGCTCGAGGACGCGCTGGGCTGCCTTGAGATCGTCGGCCTGCTCGTAGAGCTTGGCGGTCTGGAGCACGAGCTTGCGAAGCTCCTCGCGCTTCTGGGGATCGTTCTGACCGACGCCCTCCTCGCGGACGACGTCTTCCAGGCTCCTCGCGGCCCGCGGCCAATCCTGGGCCTGGATGAAGGCGCGGGCGGCATAGCGATGGAACTCGCAGGCGGCGTAGCACTCACCGGCCCGGTGGGCGTTCCCGGCCTTTTCGTACATCTCGGCGGCGACGCTCATCCGGCCGGCCTGGTCGTAGCACTCGGCGGCCTCGGCGAAGGCGTTCTGGGCGGCGTAGATGGTGCCCGCCGTGTCGTGCTGGCCCGCCCGGACGTACAGCTCGGCTGCCTCCTGGAAGCGGTTCTGGTCGTGGCGGATCTCCGCCGCGCGAACGAACTCGCCGCCCTGCTCGAAGAGCTGGGCCGACTTCTCGAGCAGCCCGCTCGCGAAGCACAGCTCCGCCGCCTCCAGCACGCTGCCGCGCTTGGCCATGCGCCCGGCCTGCTTCTCCACCTTGCGCGCCATGCGGGGATCCGTGGTGGCCAGGTCGTCGGCCAGGGCCTCCGAATCTCCGCCGCTGCGGCGCCGCGCCCCAAGCCCCAGGAGCACGCAGCCGAGGGCGACCAGGCCGCCGCCGGGCACCACGCCCACCAGGACGTCCCCCAGCCCGGCCGCTCCCGCCAGGCTCTCGAAGACGCTACCCAGGGCCTTCGCGGCCGCGTGGTTCGGGGCGAGGGCCGCTGTGAGCCCGTAGGCTCCGGCCAGCACGGCCAGGGCGCCGGCAAGGATGAGGAGAAGGCGTGTCATGAAGGCTCGGATCCTCCGCAAGGGCCGCGGCAGGACGGCTCGGATCCGCTGCTCGTATCGGTCGGATGGGGCCCGGGTATGAGCGTCCCGTCCTCGCTGCGAGGCGGGCTGGGGGCCCGGATCCGCCCCGCCGTCCTCGTCTTCCTGGCCGCTCTCGCCGCCCCTGCGGCCGCCCAGCAGGACCCCTTCCGGCTCCGCACGGCCCGGGTGCCGGGCCGGCCCGTCGAGGCCTTCGCGGTGGCCGATCGCGGGACGGGCACCCAGCGTCTGGTGGTGCTCTCCGTCGAGGGCATGCCGCCGGAGGAGACACGGCACCTCTCGGCGCTGGAGGCCGGACGGGCGGCTTCTCTGGCCCCGGGGGAGCCCACGGCCCTCGCGGGCTTCGAGGTCCCGGACGAGGTCTTCGCCATCGACGTCGCGGACCTGGACCCGGCCCCCGGCCTGGAGGCCCTGCTGATCACGCCCCGGGAGCTCCGCATCCGAGCGCTTTCCGGCGGCGCCCTGCTGCGGCGCATCGAGCTGCGCCCGGCCCTGCCGCTCCCGCGCCGCACCCGCCAGATCTCCCGCCTCGAGGCCGTCCGCCCCTGGGAGGGAGACGAACGGCTCTCGGCACTGATCCCCACCTGGAACGGCGCGCTGCTCGTGCCCCTGGACGCCCGCCCGCCCCGGCTGCTCCCACTCCCGGTGCTGACCGACTACGAGACGATGCCGCCGGAGCGGCCGATCTACGAGGGATTCGCCGCGGCCCGCTTCGTGTGGCCGGCCCTCGCCCGGGCCGACGACGACGGCGACGGGGTGGCGGACCTGTTCGCCTCGAACCGCTTCCACCTCTGGGTGTTCCACGCGGGTGCCGAGGGGCTCGCGGGCCAACCGACCCGGCGAGCGCGATTCCAGCCTTTCAGCTTCGACGACGAGCGGCGCCACGAATCGCATCGCCTGCGGGCCTTCGTCGACGACCTGGACGGCGACGGCCGAGCGGAGGTGGTCGAGCATCGAAGTGTCGGCACGCTGCTCGAGAGCCGCACGACCATTCGCATCTACGCCGGCGGCGTCCAGGGCGCCGACCCGGCGGGCCCCGCAGTCGTGGAGCTCTCGGACGAGCGCGGCTTCGGCGGCGTCGAGATCTTCGACCTGGATGGCGACCGCCGAAAGGAGCTCTTCGACGTCGTCGTGCCCTTCGGCATGGTGCAGATGGCGCGGGTGCTCACGACCCGCCGCATCAACGCGGAGCTGCGCGTGCTCCACTTCCCGGACGGCCCCCTGGGCTCCCCCGTCGAGAGCTGGAGCACGACCCTGCGCGTCCCCCTCGACTTCCGCACCCAACGCGTGCGCGGCCTGCTGCCCAACCCCCGCGGCGATTGGAACGGCGATGGCCGCCTCGACCTCATCCACGGCGACGGCGCCGACGCCGTCCAGATCCGCCTCGGCGAGCGCGGCGACGACGGGCCCGGCTTCAGCGACCCCGTCGCCCGCCAGCCGCTTCCGTTCTCCGACCTCGCCCTGATCGCCGACCTCGACGGCGACGGCCTCGACGACCTCGTCACCTACGACACCCTCGACCGCGAGGGACGCCTGCACCTAGCCTTCAACGAGGGCCGGCTGCCGGGGACGCGACCGGTGATGCGGGAGGCGCCGTAGTCGGGGAGAGGGCGTCCCGGCCGGCGGGGGGCGCGGTGCCTTGGCCGGCCCTGCTTCGAGAGGGAGACCGGCTAGGACGCGGGGATCTCCGTTGGATCGAACGCGGGCCCCGCCTTGCGCCAGCCCGTGCTGAGCAGCCAGGTGTGGGGGTCGGCGATGGCTCGGAGGTGGCCTCCCAGGCGGCCTCGTGCCTCCGCGAGAAGGTCCCGGTTCCTGGCGGTGCGCTTCCACCCTTCGAACCATCGGCCGGAGGAGGCCGGATCGATCCGCACGACGGCGTCCCGCCGCCGTGCGTGCTTCTGCCCGTTCAGGAGCACGTAGCGCAGCGCATTCCGCACCTGGGTGGGCGTCTTCAGCACGACGTGGTGGTACCGGTCCTTCAGGACCGGCCCCGTTCGCGAGAACACCCGGTTCACCGCTCGGGCCAGTCTCGCACCCAGCGACTTCATCCCCCGCCCGAGCGCGTCGAACCCATGCGCCTCCACGATCAGGTGGACGTGGTCCCCCTGGATCGAGTAGTGCACGAGCCGGAAGTCCCCCCGGTCGCAGGCCTTCGCGAAGGAGCGCTCGACCTCGTGCACGAGCTTCGCACGGCGAAGGGAGGGCACGTCGTCCCGCACCTTGAGCGCGGCAGGGGTACCGGGAGGCCAGCTTCCCGCGTCGTAGGTGAGGCGCGTTCGGGTTCGGCCCCGGCTTCCGCCCGGCCCGTTCTCGCCTCCCACCCCAGGTGGGCAGCGAGAGCTGCAAGCTGGCAGACATCACAGCAACCACCGCCAAGGCACTGCGCCCCGATCGGCCGCGACCCCCGAGCGCCCCGCAGGAGAGGAGGAAGCCGCAACCCATCGCGAACGCGCCCCCCATCCCAACCGAACCCAAGCCCGCACCACCCCGAAGCCCAAACGCGCTGCCCAGCCGTCGCCCCGGGCCCCGCCTAGAACAGCTTCCCCTGCCCGCCCTCCCCCGGCACGAGCCCGAAGTGCCCGAACGCGCGACGGGTCGCCACGCGTCCGCGGGGTGTGCGGTCGAGGAAGCCGCCTTGGATGAGGAAGGGCTCGATCAGGTCCTCGAGGGTGCCCTTGTCTTCGCCGAGGGCGGCGGCCAGGGTCTCCAGGCCGACGGGGCCGCCCTCGAACTTCTCGATCAGGGTGAGCAGGAGTGCCCGGTCGAGCTTGTCGAAGCCGGCCTCGTCGACGTCCAGGCGCTCGAGGGCGTAGCGGGCCAGCTCTCCGTCGATGGCGTCGCCTTCGCCGGCGCCCACGGCAGCGAAGTCGCGGACGCGGCGCAGGAGGCGGTTCGCGATCCGCGGCGTGCCGCGGGAGCGCTGGGCGATCTCGGCTCCGGCGGAGGGGGCGAGCTCCACGCCCAGCAGGCGGGCGGAGCGGGCCAGCACGTCTTCGAGCTGCTCCGCCGGGTAGTAGTCGAGACGCGCCGACCAGCCGAAGCGATCGCGCAGGGGCGAGGTGAGGAGCCCGGCGCGGGTGGTCGCGCCGACCAGGGTGAAACGCGGCAGGTCGATGCGGATCGACCGGGCGCTCGGCCCCTGCCCGATCAGGAGGTCGAGCTGGAAATCCTCCATGGCCGGGTACAGGATCTCCTCCACCGCCGGCGGCAGCCGGTGGATCTCGTCGATGAACAGCACGTCCCCGGGCTCGAGATTCGAGAGCAGCGCGGCCAGGTCTCCGGCCCGCTCGAGCACCGGGCCGCTGGTGGCGCGAAACTCCGCCGCCATCTCCCGCGCGACGATGCGCGCGAGCGACGTCTTGCCGAGACCGGGCGGGCCGTAGAAGAGCAGGTGGTCGAGGGCCTCGTCGCGGCCGCGGGCGGCGGCGATGAACACGGCCAGGTTCTCGCGCAGGCGATCCTGCCCGACCATCTCCTGGAGGGAGCCGGGGCGTAGCGCGTCGTCCAGGCCCCGTTCGCCCGGCGTCGCCTCGCCGCTGAGGTCGCCGCGCACGGGCTCGTCGGCCCGAGGGCCGTCGCTCATCGGGCCAGCCTCCGCAGCGCCGCCCGCACGAGATCCTCGATCGGCGCCTCGCCACCCTCCGCCGCGACGACCGCGTCGGCCACCTTCTCCGCCTTCGCCTTGGGCGTCTGGAGGTTCACCAGAGCCGACACCAGCTGGTGTCGCGCATCGTCCTCCGGGGCGTCGGGCGCGGGGCGAGCGGTCGGCGCGGCCTCAGTGGTCAGCTCGGCGGCCCGGTCCCGCAGCTCGACGACGATGCGCTCGGCCATCTTCGCGCCGACCCCCGGCGCGGAGCGCAGCACGGCGACCTCGCCGTCCCGGATCGCATCTACCAGGTCGCCGGCCTCGATGCCCGAGAGAATGGTCTGGGCGAGCTTCGGCCCCACCCGGCTCGCGTGGAGGAGCAGCTCGAAGACGGCTTTCTCCCTCGCCGTGGCGAAGCCGTAGAGCTGCAAGATGTCCTCCCGCACGTGGGTGTGCACGCGCAGGGCAACGGTCTTGCCCTCGTCTGGCAGCGCGACGAAGGTCGAGAGCGGCACCAACGCCTCGTAGCCGACGCCGCCGACGTCGATGATCACCCGGGTGGGTGCCTTCTCGAGCAGCAGGCCTTCGAGGCGGGCGATCACCGCGCGCGCCTCACCACCAGCTCGGATCCCGAGCGCCGGGCACCTCCGCGCGGGCGCGGCCGCGCGACGCGGCGCGGCTCCTGTGCACCGCGGTGCCCCCGGCAGATCGCCGCTGCCAGGGCGTCGGCCGCGTCCTCGGCCGGCAGGCTGCCGAGACCGAGCAGACGCTTCACCATCAGCTGCACCTGACGCTTGTCGGCGCGGCCGGTGCCGACGACGGCGCGCTTGATCTCGGCGGGAGACAGCTCCTCGAGGCCGAGTCCGGCGCCACCGAGCACGGCCAGGGCGGCGCCCCGGGCCTGGCCGAGGGCCAGGGCGGTGCGCGGGTTCGAGCCGACGAACGCCTTCTCCACCACGACCACCTCGGGCTGGTGAAGGCTCACGACCTCGCGGAGGCCGTCGGCGATCACCGCCAGGCGCCGGGCCAGCGATTCGCGTCGCGGCGGCCGCAGGGTGCCGTGGGCGACGTGGCGCACCTGGCTGCCCTCCCGCTCCACCACGCCGTAGCCCGTCACCTGGGAGCCCGGGTCGACTCCGAGGATCCGCAACGTTCGGTCACCCATGAGCGGCTGGTCTCCACGGAGGTGGGGTTCATCGCAGTTCGGTGGAGGGGCCGACTTTCGCGGGGGCTTCGCTGGGGAACTGCCGCAGGGTAGGGAAGGCGGGGCAGGAAGCCAGCCGACCCGGGGCGGCGCCGTGGGGGCTCACGAGGCCAGCTGGGAGAGAACCTCGTCGGGAATGTCGAAGTTCGCGTAGACCGCTTGGATGTCGTCCAGGTCCTCCAGGGCGTCGGCCAGCTTCAGCATCGCCTCCGCGTCCTTGCCCTCGAGGGCGACAGTGGTGCTCGGCTCCATCGAGATCTCGGCCTGCTGGGCCTCGAAGCCGGCCGCCTCCATCGCCCGCTTCACGCCGTCGAACGTCGAGGGAGCGGTGACGACCGAGACCACGTCGCCCCCTTCCAGGACGTCCTCGGCTCCGCCCTCGAGGGCAGCCTCCATCAGCGCGTCGAGGTCGACGGCCTCGGCGTCGAAGGCCAGGATGCCCCGCTTCTCGAACAGGTAGGCGACGCAGCCGTTCTCTCCGAGATTCCCCCCGGCCTTGGTGAAGACGTGGCGCACCTCGCTGACCGTGCGGTTGCGGTTGTCGGTCAGGGCGTTCACGAGCACGGCCGTCCCCCCGGGGCCGTAGCCCTCGTAGGTCACCTCCTCGTAGGCCTCCCCCTCGCTCCCGCCCGTGCCCTTCTGGATCGCCTTCTGGATGTTGTCCTTGGGCATGTTGGCGGCCCGGGCCTTGTCGATGGCCAGGCGCAACCGCGGGTTGGCGTCCGCGTCGCCGCCCCCGATGCGGGCGGCGGTGGCGATCTCCCGGATGAGCTTGGTGAAGATCTTGCCGCGCTTGGCGTCCGCGGCGCCCTTCTTCCGCTTGATCGTCGACCACTTGGAGTGACCGGACATTGCGCCTCAGGGCCTCCTCGGGCTGGATGTAGCGCACCGGCCGCACCCGGGAAACGGCTCAGGAATCGGCAGGTTCCGACCGATAGGCGGCTTGCCGGAGTGGGCCGGCCGCGCAAGGGCGGCAGGTTCCGAAGCCGGTTGCGGGGGACTCATCCATGGCGGAGATCGCCATCGGGATCGACCTGGGGACGAGCAACTCGTGCGTCGCCGTGGCGCGGGGTGGAAACGTCGAGGTGCAGCCGAATGCCTACGGCGAGAGCATCTCGGCCAGCGTCGTCGCCTTCAAGGACGGCGGCGCCATCCAGGTCGGCAACGCGGCCAAGGCCAACGTCATCCACGACCCGGAGAACACGGTCAGCTCCGCGAAGCGGCTGATCGGGCGCTTCTTCTTCTCCGAGGAGGTGAAGAAGGCCCAGGCGATCTGCTCCTACAAGATCGTCGAAGGGCCCAACCACTCGGTGCGCATCCAGGTGCGGGAGGAGCAGTTCTCCCTGCCCGAGATCTCGGCCATGGTGCTGCGGGAGATGAAGCTGATCGCCGAGGAGCAGCTGGGCCAGGAGGTGCGCAAGGCCGTCATCACCGTGCCGGCGTACTTCAACGACAACCAGCGCCAGGCGACGAAGGACGCCGGCCGCATCGCGGGCCTCGAGGTGCTGCGGCTGCTGAACGAGCCCACCGCCGCCGCCCTCGCCTACGGCTTCGGCCGCGGCCTCTCCCAGCGGGTCGCCGTCTACGACCTCGGCGGCGGCACCTTCGATATCTCGATTCTCGAGATCGGCAAGGACGTCTTCGAGGTGCTCTCCACTTGCGGCGACACCTACCTGGGCGGCGACGACTTCGACGACCGCCTGATCGACCTGCTGGCGGACGAGTTCGTCGGCCAGCACGGCATCAACCTGCGCGGCGATCCCTTCGCCCTCGAGAAGCTGAAGCTCGGGGCGGAGAACGCGAAGAAGGGCCTCTCGGTGGACGACGAGGTCGAGGTCCGGATCCCGGACATCGCGACCAACGGCGAGGGCGCGAGCCTCACGCTCGAGCGCAGGGTCACCAACGCGGAGTTCGCGACCCTGGTCATGGACCTGCTGCAGCGCTCCTTCAAGGTGTGCGACGAGGCCCTGGGCCAGGCCGGCATGGTCGCCCGGGACCTGGACGGCGTGATCCTGGTCGGCGGCCCCACCCGCCTGCCCGTGGTGCGCGACGCGGCCACCCAGTACTTCCAGCAGGAGCCGAAGACCGACGTCGACCCGGACGAGGTCGTGGCCCTGGGCGCGGCGATCCACGCCAGCTCCCTGGTGGGTAGCGACGAGGAGAACGACGCCTTCCTCCTGGACGTGACGCCGCTCTCGCTTCGCATCGGCGTGGCGGGCGGGCTCGCCGAGACCGTGATCGAACGCAACACGCCGGTGCCGATCGAGCAGGCGCGCACCTTCACCACCTACCAGGATTTCCAGGAGTCCGTCCAGATCAAGGTCTATCAAGGCGAGTCGCGCCAGGCCCCGGAGAACGAGCTGCTGGGCCAGTTCGAGTTCGGCGGCTTCCGCAAGGCCCGCCGCGGCGAGGTACGAATCGACGTCGCCTTCGAGATCAACAGCGACGGCCTGGTCAACGTGACGGCGCGGGACCAGGAGACGGGCCAGCAGGCCGCCACCGGCATCACCCTCAGCTCGGGGCTGTCCCACGAGGAGATGGAGGAGATCCTCGAGGCGAGCCCCGCCGAGCGGGTCGACAGCGCCGGCCCGGCGGACGACGTGGCGCCGGTCGCGGTGCCCATGTCCGACAACGAGGTCGTCCTCGAGCCGGACGAGGGAACGGACACGCCGATCGACCTGGCGGGCAACGACGAGGCGGGGGCACCGATCGACCTGGCGGGCAACGACGAGGCGGGAGCACCGATCGACCTGGCGGGTGACGACGAGGCGGGGGCGCCAATCGACCTGGCGGGTGACGACGAGGCGGGGGCGCCGATCGACCTGGCGGGCGACGACGAGGCGGAGGCGCCGATCGACCTGGCGGGTGACGACCAAGCGGCAGCGCCGATCGACCTCATCGGAGACGAGCTCACCGGCGATCCGCTCGCGGCCGACACCGACTCCTCGGACCTCGACGACCTCGAGATCAACGACGACCTCTTCGACGACGCCGGTGTCGATCTCGCCGACCTCGCGGGCTCGGACGACCTCGAGGACTGACCGTGGCGCGCTTGGCGGAGGCAGAGGTCCGGGCGCTCGCTGGCCTGCTCGACGACCTCGACTACTACCAGCTGCTGGAGATCGAGCCGGCGGCCCAGGGCTCCCAGGTGAAGATCGCCTACTACGCCGCCTCCCGGCGCTACCACCCGGACGCGAACCGGGACCTGGCCGGCGACGTGCTGGGCCACGTCCACGCCATCTCGAAGCGCATCACCGAGGCCTACCAGGTACTGCGCGATCCCCGACGACGCCGGGCCTACGATGCGAAGCGCCAGGAGGACGGCGCGAAGCGTATGCAGCTCGTCGAGGCGGACGCGCGCGCCGGCCAGCAGGCCCGTGCCGTGCACGAAGGCACCACGCCGAACGGCCGGCGCTTCTTCGCCCAGGCCAAGAGCGACCTGGAGCGCGGCGATACGGGCGGGGCCATCCGCAACCTCAAGATGGCCCTCACCTTCGAGCCCAAGAACCAGCACTTCCAGGAGAAGCTGGCGGAGCTCCGCGGCGCGTAGTTCGGGCGGCGTTTGACAGCCCCCGGCGATCCTTGGCATCCTGCGGTCCTCGGTTGACACCCGTGTCAACCGTCCCCCCTACCCAAGAGGACCCCACATGTCCGAGGAGAACGCGGCCCAGGGGCCGCTCCCCGTGGTCGACTTCCTGAAGCTGCCCGAGGGCGGCGATCCCTACCTGGAAGGCCACAAGTGCAAGAGCTGCGACGCCATCTTCCTGGGTGAGCGCGAGATCTGCTCGAAGTGCGGCACCCGCGGCCAGATCGAAGCCGTCAAGCTCGCGAACACCGGCACGCTGTACGTCTACTCCATCGTGCACCGCTCGTTCCCGGGCATCGAGGTGCCCTACGTGTCCGCGATCGTCGACCTCGACGGCGGTGGCACGGTCAAGGGCAACCTGATCAACATCGAGCCGGATCCGGAGAAGATCGAGCTCGGCATGCCGATCGAGGTCGTCTACAAGGACGCGCTCGGCCGCAAGGACCGGGACGGCAACAGCTACCTCTCCTACTTCTTCCAGCCCCGGTCGTAGGCCGGACCCGAGGAGCCCACATGACGGACGCATACGTCGTCGGAATCGACATGATCAAGTTCGGCCGCTTCCCCGAGCGGTCGGTCCCGAACCTCGGCGCCGAGGCGGCGCTCATGGCCCTGGACGACTGCGGTCTCAAGATCCAGGACATGGAGGCGCTCTACTGCGGAAACCTCGGCCAGGCCGCCGCCATGGTCGGCCAGCGGGTGCTGCAGGAGATCGGCCAGACCGGCATCCCGGTCGTCAACTGCTCGAACGCCTGCGCCACCGGCGCCACCGCCTTCCGCGAGGGCTGGATGTCGATCAAGGCCGGCGTCTACGACATCGTGCTGGCGGTTGGCGTGGAGCAGATGGGCAAGGGCCTGCTCGGCGGCGCCGGCGGCGGCACGGGCATCCCGAAGGAAGGCCTGCTGGGCTCCGGCACCATGCCGGCGGTGTTCGCCGAGGCGGGCATGGAGCACGCGCGCAAGTACGGCACCACCTTCGAGCAGTTCGCCAAGGTGTCGGTGAAGAACCACCACCACTCGACCCTCAACCCGAAGGCCATGTACCAGATCGAGACACCCCTCGAGACGGTCATGAACGCCGAGATGATCGCCTACCCGAACACCAAGCTGATGTGCTCGGTGAACGTGGACGGCTCGGCGGCCGCGGTGATCTGCAGCGAGCGCAAGGCCAAGGAGCTCGGGCTCATGGACCGCGCCGTCAAGGTGAGCGCCAGCGTGATGACGAGCGATCCGTGGCAGGAGCGCGATCTCGTCATGCCCGACGTGAACACCTGCACACGTCAGGCCGCCGCCAAGGCCTACGAGATGGCCGGTGTGGGCCCGGAGGACGTCGACCTGGTGGAGCTGCACGATTGCTTCGCCACCGCCGAGATCCTCCACTACGAGAACCTGGGCCTGTGCAAGGACGGCGAGGCCGGCCGCCTGATCGACGAGGGCGAGACGGCCCTCGGGGGGCGGGTGCCGGTGAACGTGTCCGGCGGCCTGCTCTCGAAGGGCCACCCACTCGGCGCGACGGGCATCGCCAACATCTACGAGGTGTCGACGCACCTGCGTGGCGAGGCGGGCAAGCGTCAGGTCGAGGGTGCGAAGGTGGGGGTCACCCACGTGATCGGCCTCGGCAGCGCCTGCGGCATCCACGTCCTCGAGAAGGTGTCCTAGGCGAGCACCGGAAGCCTGGCGAAAGCCCGTCGGACGCGGTCCGGCGGGCTTTCGTTTTGGAGGGGGCGCTCCTACCCTCCTCGCGTGCCGAGCAACCCCCGATGGCTGGCGGCGATCGCCGCGCTCCACCTCCTCCTGTTCATGGCCTGCGCCGAGTCCGAGACCGGCTCCGCCGGGTCGGCGAGCACGGCCGACGCAGCGGCGCCCGTCGAGAAGACGTCGACGGCAAAGAAGCGTTCCGAGCGACCGCTCCCGGCTTTCGACGGCACGTCCCTGGATGGGACGCCGCTCTCGGTCTCGTCCTTCATCGGGCGCCGGCTGCTGGTCGTCTACTTCAACCCGAACGTCCCGAGCTCGGCGGTGCTGGCGGACGCCGTCGCCGCCCTGGCACCGGAGGCGGGAGACCACAACTTCCAGCTCCTCGGCGTGGCCCAGGGGTCGAGCGCCGAGGCCGCCCAGGCCTTCCTGGCGGAGCGCTCCCTCGACTTCCCCTGCTTCCACGACGCATCGGGCGCGTTCCTCCGCAAGATTGCCGGCCAGGGGGCGCCGACGGCCGCCGTGCTCGCGGATGCAGAGGGCAACATGGTGAGCGCCGTCGCGGGCTTCCCCACCGATGGCAAGGATCCCGCCGGCGCGGCCGAGCAGGTGCTGCGGGGCTGGCTGCGGCTCGAGACGGACGACCCCACCTCCACCGCCTTCGGCGAGCGGCCAGAGGCACCGACCTTCTCGGCCCCGCGTCTCGACGACGAAGGGGAGTTCGACCTCGCGGCCCACCGGGGCCAGCCGCTGGTGCTGATCTTCTTCCTCCACACCTGCCCGCACTGCCACCACGCCCTGGAATCGATGCGGGGGAGCCTCGAGGCGTTGCCGGAAGGCAAGCGCCCGAAGCTCGTCGGCATCTCGATCCAGCACGAGCCCTACGCGGTGCGCGAATCCCTGAAGGAGGACGGGCTCGACTTCTTCCCGGTCGTCTTCGATCCGGACGAGTCCATCCGCGAGGCCTACGGGGCGGTGGCCGGCGTTCCGGTGACCTTCCTGGTCGACGCCGAAGGCCGCATCGCCTCGCGCACGGACGGATGGCGCGACGACCGCGATCCGCCCCTCCTGAAGATGCGCCTCGCCCGGCTGGCCGGCGAGCCCGCGCCCATGCTGCTCCACAGCACGGGCTACAGCGGCAACGAGTTCTGCGGGGTCTGTCACGAGCAGGAGCACGCGACCTGGGAGCTCACCAACCACGCCACCGCCTTCGACACGCTGGTGCGGCACGGGGTAGACGGGGACGGCGAGTGCGTCTCCTGCCATGTGGTCGGCTATGGCAAGGCGGGTGGCTGGGCCCTGGACGCGCCGGAGCCCCAGCTCGAAGGCGTCGGCTGCGAGACCTGCCACGGCCGCGGCGGGCCCCACCTGTCTCCGGACTTCGTGAAGGACCACGACTACGAAGCCGTGTGCGCGACCTGCCACAACCCGACCCACTCGCTCGGGTTCGAGTACGCGAGCTTCCTCCCGCGCGTCTCCCACGCGACGAACCTCGAGTTCACCTCCCTGAGCGCCGACGAGAGGTCGGCGCTGCTCGCGAAGCGGCGGAAACCCCGGGCGAACCTGCTGCCGACCCGCGCGGACTTCGTGGGATCGGACGCCTGCCAGAGCTGCCACGCCCAGGAGTTCGAGACCTGGTCGGGCCATGGCCACGCCAAGGCCTTCGCGACCCTCGAGGCGAAGGGCGAAGCGGGTAACGGGGAGTGCCTCCAGTGCCATACGACCGGCCTCGGCAAGAAGGGCGGCTTCGACCTCGCGGGCGGGGCCGATCCGGACCGAGCCGCCGTGGGCTGCGAATCCTGTCACGGCCCCGGCGGCAACCACGTCGGCGACGACGCACCCAAGCGGGGGACGATCCTGTCGCTCGGCGACAAATGCGACTCCTGCGTGATCCTGCAGATCTGCGGCGGCTGCCACGACGACGCCAACGATCCGGGCTTCGAGTTCGAAGTGCAGGACAAGATCGACGCCCAACGCCACGGCACGATCCCGCCGAGCGCCGACGGCGCCAGCGCCCGTGCGCCGCTGCCGGCGACGACGCGCCTGGGGCTCCTGGAGACGGCGTTCCGAGGGGAGCCGGAGGCCCGTTGGACCGCGAACTAATCGAAGACGCGCGGCAACTGCTGCGCTCGGCCCGCGGCTGGGTCGCGGAGTGGGCGGAGGAAGGCGTGACGTCCTTCGACGTCGCCGCCCCCGTAGCCCCGCTTCGTCCCGCGGCACCGGCTCCGGATCGGGCCCCGACGCAGGCCGCGCTCGACGACGTGGGCCCCGGCGGCGAGCGGCCGACCCTCGAAGCCCTCCGGGCGGAGCTCGGTGAGTGCACCCGCTGCGGCCTGTGCGAAGGGCGCACCCAGATCGTGTTCGGCGACGGCAACCCCGACGCGGACCTGCTCTTCGTGGGCGAGGGCCCCGGCGAGCAGGAGGATCTGCGGGGCGTGCCGTTCGTCGGCCGCGCCGGCGAGCTGCTCACGCGCATGATCGAGCGCGGCATCGACGTGCCGCGCTCCGAGGTCTACATCTGCAACATCGTGAAGTGCCGACCGCCGGGCAATCGCACGCCGCTCGCGACCGAAGTGGCCGCCTGCAGGCCGTTCCTCGACGGCCAGATCGACGCGGTCCGGCCGAAGGTGGTCGTCACCCTCGGAAAGCCCGCCTCGAGCCTGCTGCTCGGTCGCGACATCGCGATCACGCGGGTGCGCGGCACCTGGCACGAGTATCGCGGCATCCCGGTGATGCCCACCCTCCACCCGGCCTTCATCCTGCGCCAGTACACCGAGGAGAACCGGCGCCTGGTCTGGGAGGACCTGAAGGCCGCCCTCGCCCGCTCGGGGGAGTAGCGGGAGCGGAAGGAGCGTCGCCGGCGCTCTGATCGCGGGCCGGCGTCAGAAGGGGCGTTCGGGGACCTTGGCGGCCTGCTCCTCCCGGTACTCGGCGAGGCGCTTGCGCAGGTCCGGATCGCCGGCGCCGAGGATGGCGGCGGCGAACAGGCCGGCGTTCTTGGCGCCGGAGCGGCCGATGCCGAAGGTGGCCACGGGGATGCCGCCGGGCATCTGCACCGTGGAGAGGAGCGCGTCGAGGCCGTTCAGCGGGGAGCCGTCGATGGGGACACCGAGCACCGGGAGGAGCGTGTGCGCCGCGGTCACGCCGGCCAGGTGGGCGGACATGCCGGCGCCGCAGATCACCACGCCGATGCCCTCCGCCTCGGCGCCCTCGAGGAAGCGGACCAGCCGCTCGGGGGTTCGGTGAGCTGAGATCACGCGAACGTCGGTCTCGACGCCCAGGCCCTCGAGCACGTCCCGCGCAGGCTCCATCACGTCCCAGTCGTTCGCACTGCCCATCAGGATGCCGACTCGATCCGCCACGGTGCCCTCCTCCGAGCGCGGAGTGTAGTGTACGTTGCCTGCCCACCGGAGGTGTCATGAAAGCCGTCGTCGTCCGCGGTCCGGGAAAGCTCGCCGTCGAGGAGGTGACCGACCCGAAGCCCGCCGAGGGGCAGGCCGTGCTGCGGGTGAGCCGCTGCGGGATCTGCGGCACCGATCTGCATATGCACCAGGGCGGCGTGCTCCCGGGCGGGACCGTGATGGGCCACGAGTTCTGCGGAGAAGTGGTCGAGGCGGCGGGTGGCCTCGACGTGGGGCAGCGGGTGACGGCGCTGCCCATGCTCAGCTGCGGCCGTTGCGAACGCTGCCGGAGCGGCCTGGGCGCCTACTGCGGCAGCCAGCGCACCATCGGCCTGGGCGACGGGGCCGGCGCCTACGCCGAATACATCGCCGTGGCTGCCCACGAGACCGTGCGCCTGCCCGACGGGGTCGACGACGACCACGGCGCGCTGGTGGAGCCCCTGGCCGTGGCCTTGCACGCCGTGAACGTCGGCCGCATCCGGCGGGGTGAGAGCTGCCTGGTGATCGGTGCCGGACCGATCGGGCTGGGCCTGGCGCTCTGGGCGCGGCACTTCGGGGCCCACGACGTGATCGTCGCCGAGCGCTGCGCCGGCCGGCGCTCCATGGCGGAACGCATGGGCGCCACCCACGTGATCGACCCGACCGCCGAGGAGCTGCCGGCGGCCCTGGAACGGATCACCGGCGACGGACCCGACGTGGTGTTCGAAGCGGTGGGCGTGCCGGGCCTGATCCAGGAGGCGATCGGGCACGTCCGCTTCCGCGGCCGGCTGGTGGTCGCGGGTATGTGCATCGCGCCGGACCAGATCCAGCCGGCGGCCGCGATGTTGAAGGAGACCTCGGTGTTCTTCGCCCTCGCCTACGAGAAGGACGACTTCCAGTACACCGTGGACATGATCGACCAGGAACGCATCGCGCCGTCGGTGATGATCACGGACCGGGTCGGCCTGAACGGCGTGGAAGGCGCCTTCACTGCGCTGGCCGATCCGGACCGGCAGTGCAAGGTGCTGGTCCAGCCGGGAGGCTGACGCCGTGGCGGGCCTTCCCGAGGCGCTTCCCCTGCCGCGCCCGACGACCGAGCTGTGCGCCGTGCTGCTGCACCCGGCCGCGCACACCCGCTCGCCGGCGATGCACAATGCCGCCTTCGCCAGCCTCGGGCTGGATGCGGTCTACCTGGCCTTCGACGTGCCACCGGAGGCCCTGGCGGCCGCCGTGGAGGGGGGGCGCGCGCTCGGCGTGCGCCAGCTGGCGATCTCGATTCCCCACAAGGAAGCGGTGGCGGCCCACTGCGACAGCCTCGACGAGACGGCGCGGGCGATCGGAGCCGTGAACACGGTCACCCGGGAGGGCGGCCGGCTCGTGGGTTCCAACACCGACTGGATCGGGGCCGTGCGCGCCCTGGAGCGCGAGGGCCCGATCGACGGCGCACGGGCGGTCGTGCTCGGGGCGGGCGGAACCGCGCGCGCGGTCACCTACGGGCTGCTGCGCCGGGGCGCCCGGGTGACGGTGCTCAACCGAACGCCCGCCCGTGCCCAGGCCCTGGCCGAGGAGCTGGGCGCCCAGGACGCCGGCGACCTCCCGCGCCTCGGCGAGGTGGACCACGACCTGCTCGTGAATACCACCAGCGTGGGGCTCCGGGAGGACCGATCGCCGGTGCCGGCGGCCGCGCTGCGCGAAGGGACCCGCGTCCTCGACGCGGTGTACGATCCGGCGCAGACGCGGCTGCTCCGGGACGCTGCAGCCGCCGGTGCCACGCCCATCGGAGGCAAGTGGATGCTGGTCGAGCAGGCCGCCGAGCAGGTGCGGCTCTGGTCCGGCCACACGCCGCCGAGCGAGCTGCTGGCGGAGGCTTTCGACGCGGCCTGAGGGAGGAACGAAGCTACTTGAGCTTCGTCTCCTTGTAGACGACGTGCTTGCGCGCCTTCGGGTCGTACTTCTTGAACTCGAGCTTGTGGGGGGTCGTCGTCTTGTTCTTCGTGGTCGTGTAGAAGTGACCGGTGCCCGCCGTCGACTCGAGCTTGATCTTCTCGCGCTTGCCCTTCTTGGCCATCGAACGGACTCCTAGGTGCCCTGGGGCTCGGGAACCGGATCACCGCTGCGCACGAACACCCGCACACGGCGCCCGTCGCGGTCTTCCACGCGGATCCGGCTCGGCTTGTTGTCAGCCGGGTCCACCAGCATCACGTTGGAGGCGTCGATGTAGCCCTCCTGCTCGATGATGCCGCCGGTGCGGGCCGAGGCGCGGGCGCCCGGCTTCAGGTGCCGCTTCTGCA